>VXPQ01000047.1:0-17685 GCA_009839485.1 Bacteroidetes bacterium SB0662_bin_6 | reverse complement strand
AAAATTTCGGGGGGTTCTCCCCTCTTTTTACTCCCCCCCCCCACACTCCCCCCATATTTCTTTTAAAAAACCACTCGGGCGGGGGCGGCCGGCCCCCCCCCGCTGGTCGAGGCCAATCCCTTCAAACTGCGGAGGCAGCGCACCCGTAGATTGCCCGAATGCCGGAATCACCGCAACGGCGGCCAGCACCGTCGCGCCGGACACGATCCACGCAAACAGCGCAGGAAAAAACCGGCGGGTAGTCTCCCTTGTCCGGGTTCGATATGGTTTGCGGCGCGCTGTCATCTCTCACCGTACGTGACCATATACTCGGGGGCATAGAACTCCTCGGGGTGGACCGGCGCCTCCTGCGCCATCAGTTCCATGGCGCGCACTATGGGAATACGATACCGTCCCTCCGTCCCTGCGAGGGCCTCATACTGCGTAAGCAGCACGGTGGCATGCAGGCGTACTTCGTCCAGTTCGGGATAAACGCCCTGATCGGTGGCTTCCACCAGCACCTCTTGCGCCGTAAGGTCCGTATACTGAAAGAGCGCAACAACTACCAGACCAATGAGGAACGCGATCATAATCACGAAGCCAAGTATCTGACCGGCTTCGATACCTTCCTGCTCGACGTGCGGACGCTCCGTTCCTTCGACCCATTGCGCCCCTTCCGAAATGTCCGTGGGATTCGACATGGTCCGTGTCAGGTGTTTTCAAAATGCAGCGAATTTTCCAGCCAGGGAGACCGGCAAGGAACAAGGCTGTGCCGGACGAGACGGTACATGAACACACCGAGTACGATCCCGAAGAGACCCACCCAGTTCGCAACGTCCAGAAAATGAATTGTGGCGGCGTCGGGATGCAGTACCGGCGCGGCCAACCAGTGGATATCGAACCACTGCATTGCAAGCAGCCAGACGCAGATTAACCCGAGAAGCAGCCGGGACCGCTTGACGGCTCTCGACAGCAACAGGAAAAAGGGCACGATGAAATGTCCTATAAGCAGCACAGCGCTGTGCACTTCCCAGCCATGGCCGAGACGGTGACGATACCAGAGCGTTTCTTCCGGTATGTTGCCGTACCATATCAACATGTACTGGCTGAACGCAATGTACGTCCAGAAGACCACGAAACCGAAGGTCAGTTTGCCGAGATCCTGGTAGTGCTCCGTGGTAACGATCCCCCGCAGGTTGCCCATACTCTGGAGTATCATGGCGCAAAGCGCAAGCAATGCGTGAATCGACATGAAGGCGCCCGCAAACACGTATACGCCGAAAATGGTCGAAAACCAGTGCGGGTCAAGCGACATCAGCAAGTCGTAACTCGCAAATGCAGTGGTAAGCGCTGCCACCGCAAGCCCCCAGGCGCTAACCTTGCGCTGACGGGCCGGAATATCTTCATCGCCCGTGCAATCCTGCGCAAGCGAATTGCGATACAGAAGATAGGCGAGCAGACTCCACACCAGGAAATAGACCGCAAGGCGTACCAGAAAAAACGGGACATTCAGATAGGGCGTCTTTCCGGCAAGGATGGGATCGGTTGCGACGGCGTCTGCATGCGTCCAATGATAGAGATCGTGCAGCCCGAAAAGCACGGGAATACCCAGTACGGCCAGCAACGGAAAGGTCCACAACAAGGCTTCGGCCATGCGCCGCACCACGATACTCCAGCGCGCCCTCGTCAGGTGCTGTATAAGCACGAAGTACAACGCTCCCAGTGCAATGGTCAGACAGAACACCCACCCTGTCAGGTACGAAAAATAAAACTGATGCGGATCCGTCAGCCAGCCCGACAATCCCGACGTGAGCCCGATCGCGCCGACCAGCAAGGGAATACCCCATATGCGCCAATCTCCCTTATAGCGGAACGCATCCGGCGCATCGGCGGCGGTCGACGCAAACGGATCCAGTAAATACTGGGTGATATGGCTCTTTTTCAGTGTCGCCATCGAATCTATTCATTCTCCCCGGCGCCCGCTCCACGCCGGATATCGTCGAGGAGTACGGCGGGCACGTCGCTCTCGGAAGCATATTGGCTGCGCTGAAGAGCCCGGACATAGGCCACGATGGCCCATCGGTCCGCTACCGGAATCTGGTGTGCATATCCGGGCATGGTGCGCACGCCGTTTGCAATCACGTCATACAGATAGCCGTCCGTTTCCTCACGCAACCGGTCGTTGTGATAGGTCGTGGCCGGCGTGTACCCGAAATCGCCTGTCGTAATGATCCCTCCGCCATCGCCGGCGGCGCCATGACACGGCGTACAGAAAATGTCGTACCGGGTTTGCCCGTATTCGAGAAGTTCTATCGTCAGCGGGATCGGCATGGCCTCCACATAACTCCCATCGGCATTCCGGCCTTCATGAAACCGCGTATCCTCATGCAAAAAGCCGCGCGCCACCGTTCCGGGAACGGGCGGCCGCATGGAGCGCCCGTCCGCAAAAAAGGCATTGGCCTCCTGCGGGTCGAACCGCTCCTGATAATCCATGTTCAGGTTGGGATGGATAGGCGTATGTTCATGCGTCGTGCCGCGGCAGGACGCCAGCAAAAAGACTGCAAACACCAGGACCGTTCCCCTTCTCTTCATGAGCATATATCCTTGTGCGCGGGAAACCGGCTTGCGCCGGGCTCGCCGCATGCCGTCATTCCGTTGCAGTGAGTAATTCCACGTGATACCCCCCAAGTTCCGTCAGCAACTGCCGGGTCCCCTCGAGGTCGAAACACTTGTCCGACGCCGCAATGTGCAGAAAAAACGCGTCGTCGGTCGCACGCGTAAAATTGCGGGAATAAAAAAGCGGGCTATGAGGACGCGGCAGCCCGTTCAACGCAAGCATGCCCGCTACTGCGCCGAAGGCCGCAAAAAGCACCGTCAATTCGAACATGATGGGAATGGACGGCTCGATGGCGAAAAACGGCTTGCCGCTGATATTCAGGGGATACGCCACCTCCCCGGTCCACCATTGCAACCAGTAGGCCAGCGCGAACCCGGTAATTCCGCCGCCCAGCGTAAAAAACCCGACCAGCGAATTGCCGAGCCCCATGGCCTTGTCCATGCCATGAATCGGAAAGGGCGAATGTATGTCGAAATGCCGGTAGCCCGCCTCTCGCACCTGTGATGCCGCATGCAGCAGTGCTCCGGGATCGGCAAACTCTGCAAGCAACCCGTACACGGGCTCGCTTTCGTAGATGCCCATTGACGCCTTTATTTGCGCAAGAAGCTTCTTCATGACGATTCCCGGTCGTAAAAATGCGGATCGGCTTGCGGCACCACGCCCTTGACTTCAGCGAGCGCTACCATCGGCACAAACCTCAGGAAGAGCAGAAACAGGGTCAGAAACAGGCCGAACGATCCTACGAAGGTCATCACATCGACCCAGGTGGGTGTAAAGTATCCCCAACTGGAAGGCAGATAGTCACGATGCAGCGAGATCACAGTGATCACGAAGCGTTCGAACCACATGCCGATGTTCACGAGGATGGAAATGATGAACATGAGGGGCACGTTGCGGCGCAGACGCTTGAACCAGAACACCTGGGGCGCAATGAGATTGCACGACATCATGATCCAGTAAGCCCATGCATACGGCCCGGTGACGCGATTGATGAAAGCATATTGCTCGTACCCGACCTGTGAATACCAGGCAATGAAAAGTTCCGTGATGTACGCAAAACCCACCATCGAGCCCGTAAGAAGAATGATGATGTTCATCTTCTCGAGGTGGTTGAGCGTGATCAGATCCTCGATGCCATAGACCTTCCGGGCAATCACCATGAGCGTCACCACCATGGCGAACCCGGAAAAAATGGCGCCCGCCACGAAATAGGGTGGGAAAATGGTGGTGTGCCAGCCGGGAACGATGGATACGGCAAAATCGAAGGACACCACCGAGTGCACCGAAAGCACAAGCGGCGTGGCAAGACCTGCCAGCAGCAGATACGCCTTTTCATAGTTGCGCCAGTGCCGGTTGGAGCCGGTCCATCCCATAGAAAATATACCCAGCACGCGCTGCCTGATGAACGAGCGGGCCCGGTCACGCAGCGTAGCCAGATCCGGAATCAGCCCCACATACCAGAATATCAGCGAAACGATGAAATAACTCGACACCGCAAAAACATCCCACAACAGGGGACTCTTGAATTGCGGCCACATGTCCATCTGGTTCGGGATCGGAAGCGTCCAGTATATCACCCAGATCCTCCCCACGTGAATCGTCGGGAAAAGCAGAGCGCAGATCACCGCAAAGATCGTCATGGCCTCCGCGGCCCGGTTGATCGATGTCCGCCAACGCTGCCTGAACAAAAACAAAATGGCGGAAATCAGCGTGCCCGCGTGCCCGATACCCACCCAGAAGACGAAATCGACGATCGGCCATCCCCAGCCGACCGGCACGTTATTGCCCCAGACGCCCACGCCATTCCACACCTGATAGGCAATCATCACCAGCAGGTTGAGCAACATCAGCGAAGAAATCCCGATGGCCACATACCAGATCATGGGAGGTTTCTTTTCCGCATGGCGCGCCACCAGTTCCGTGAGTTCGTGAAAACTCAGGTTGCCGGTAACCAGCGGCGCCTCGGTAGTATGGCTCGTTGAATGACCCACTGCGTTCGACGAAGATTATCCCTGGGGTTCGAGTTCGGGGTTCGGGTTCGTTACGCGCGCCAGATACGAGGTGCGCGGCTTGACGGACAGTTCGGCCAGCATTTCGTACCGACGAGGGTTCTTCCTCGCCTGCGCCACCGCACTGTCCGGGTTGTTCAGATCGCCGAACGTAATGCTCTGCATGCCGCATGCCTGCTGACACGCCGTCTTTACTTCGCCGTCCTGGAGGGCCCGATCGGCAAGGCGCGCAGTCTGCTGCGCTCCCCGAATCCGCTGGATGCAGTACGAGCATTTCTCCATGACGCCGCGGAAACGGACCGTCACATTCGGATTCTGCGCCATCTGCACCGTTTCCGGCAGCGTCTTCGTCCAGTTGAAGAAACTGAACCGGCGCACCTTGTACGGGCAATTGTTGGAGCAGTACCGCGTACCGATGCAGCGGTTGTAAATCATCTGGTTCGTACCGTCCGGGGAATGCACGGTCGCCGCCACCGGACACACCGCCTCGCACGGAGCATTCTCGCAGTGCATGCACGGCACCGGCTGTACGACCATGGCCGGATTGTCCGTATCCTCTTCCCCGGAAACGAAATAACGGTCAATGCGCAACCAGTGCATCTCGCGCCCGAGGCCCACCTCTTCCTTGCCCACCATCTGCACATTGTTCTCGCTGTTACACGCAACCACGCATGCGTTGCAGCCCGTACAGGTATTCAGGTCGATGACCATCCCCCACTGATTCTCGTAATAGGGATTTTCCGTGATAGCGGGCTGTTCGGAAGGATGTTGCTTCTGCCAGAGTGCGGGGTAATCCTCCCACTCTTCCTGCCCGTAAAGCGGAGGCACCGCATCCGGTGCAAACGTGGGGTGTTCCCTGAATTCCGAGAGGGTGGCCTTGCGGAAAAGGGGACGCCCTTCCATGTAGCCATGCTCCTGCGTGGTGGAAATCGTCCAGGTATCCCCGGTCGTCTTCACCTCGGCGCCGGAAAGCACGCGGCGCATATCCGCACGGCGCAACAAAGAGACATTCTCCCCGACTCCGTTGGCAAGCGGACCGTCGGCATATATATCGGAATAATGATCCAGATCGAAGAAACGGGCCTTCCTCGGCGGGCGAACCGTTGAAATGTTGCGCCCGTATCCCATGGTCAGGTGCACCGAGCGGTCCGGCAAACCCGGTTGTATCCAGGCCGGCAACCGGACGCTGCGGCCGTCCACGGTAATCTCCAGCACATCGACGACGTACCGTCCCTTGTCGTATTTCGGCGACACGCCCAGGCGCTCAGCCATCGCCGGAGCAATCAATGCCACATTATCCCACACGATCTTGGTCGTAGGATCGGGAAGTTCCATCATCCAGGCATTGTTGGCATAGGAACCGTCCAGCACGGTCGGGTCGAGGCGAATGACCACCTCGATTTCCTCCTCGCCGAGGGAATCGGCGGAAAAAGAAGGCGCCTCCAGCACCGGAGTCGTCTCCGGATAGCTGCTGTCCGGCAGAAACCCGTCGTGCAATGCCCTGCGCCACGCTTGCTCCGCATCGTCGGGAAGGTACGCCGACCACTCTTCCCGCACGAGATCATACCCCGGCGTATCCATGCCGGTCACCAGCAGACCGAGCACCTCCACGTCGGATTTCGCCGCTTCGTAAAGCGGTGCGATCAGCGGCTGAACGACGGAGAGCGTACCATCGTATGCACGCCCGTCTCCCCATGCTTCGAGATAATGCGCTTGCGGGATATGCCATTCCGCAGCCTGTCCCGTCTCGTCAAGATGCAATCCGAGATGTACTGTCCGGGCGACACGCTCCATTCCGCCTGCAAAATCGAGTTCCGGCGGCGCGCTGTACACGGGGTTGACGCCCAACAGCAAAAGCAGATCGATCTCGCCGGCATGCATATCGGCCGCCAGCGCAGCGAAGCGTTCGATCTGCGAGAATTCCGCCTCGTCGTCCACATCCAGATAAGAAACCGTACTGCCCACGGCGCCGAGCGCCTGATTGATAGCCGCCGCGAGCGCATGGACCTCGGGCGGTTGGGTATCGCCCGCAACCACTACGGCGCGCGAACCCGCCGCCTGCACATCCCGGGCCATCGCATGAAGGAACGCATCCTCCGTGGCGCGCTCACCCGGAAGTCCGCCGATGCCTAATTGCGAAGCCAGCGCCCGCGCAAACGCAGGAATATCGCCGGAGCGCAACCGCTTGCGATGATCGGCCATCCCCCCGGTAAGCGAATAGTTGCTCTCTACCACATACAGCCTGCCGGGGCTATCCTCCGGGGACGCCATCCGTCTGTTCTGCGCGTATTCCGCCGTATTGGACAGAAGATTGATCTCCGTCGGTCCGAGAAAATCACTGTCCAGGCTGACGACAACCTCCGCATTGGAGAACCGGTACAACGGCCGCACCGTGCGTCCTTCCGTGGTCCGCAGCCCCGTCCGGGACGGATCGTCCCCTTCAGGCGCATACGTAATCCATTGCATTTCCGGGAAACGCTCCGCAAGGCGGCCGCGAAGCGACCGGATCGTGGGAGAGGAAGTCGGCGGCGATACAACCGCAATCCGGGTAGCCCCGTCCAACCCCTGCACAAGACGCACGAACTCCCGCCATTCGCTGCCGACGCCCTCCCGCAGCACACGCTGCGAGCGGTCCGGATCATACATATTGAGAATGGAGGCCTGTTCGAATCCTCCGGTTGCCCCCAGGGACATGGGATGCTCCGGATTGCCTTCTATCTTGGTCGGACGCCCTTCATGGCTCTTCACAAGAAGCGGGCGCAGCACCCCGCGATACGGCATGCCCGTCGCATAATAGAGGGGTTCTCCCGGGACGATCTCTTCCGGCTGGCGCGTGTACGGAAGCACCTGCTCGACAGGACGACGGCAGGCCGACAAACCGGCCATCGCCATGGAAGCGCCCATGATGCGCAGAAAATCCCTGCGGGACGCGCTGCCTGGACGATCGCTTGCGCCCGGCATGAATTCCCCGCTATGCAGGTCGCCAAGCCCTCCTTCCAGGTCGACCGGACTACGCCAGAACCGCTCGCGCGGCGCCGGCGTCTCTGCATCTTTCAGGACAGGAAGGTCGATCATGCCGATCTCGCGTCTGATCCGATTCTAATAATGGCACGCGGAGCAATTTACGGGAGGCTGAATCCCTTCCCGTTCTATGCGCTCCGCATTGCGCTCCATGAAATCCGCCGGGTGTTCGTATCCCATGAGGGTCACCGCTTCATCCGGGCGCAATTGCTCTTCCGGATTGCGGTGACAATCGAGACACCACCCCATGGACAGCGGCTCGGGCTGGAAAACAACATCCATCAGGTCTACCCGGCCGTGGCACGTCTCGCACCCCACCCCATTATTGACATGGGCGGCATGGCTGAAATGCACATAATCCGGAAGAAAATTGACCTTGATCCATTCCACAGGCATATCTTCCGCCCAGCTTTTTCGCACCGGTTGCAGGGACAGGGCCTCGGTCTGTACCTGCGCATGGCAGTTCATGCATGTTTCGGTCGGGGGAAGATTCGCCTCGGCGGTCATTTCGACATTCGTATGGCAATACCGGCAATCCAGCCCCAATTCCCCTGCATGAAGCCGGTGGCTATACGGTACGGGCTGTTCAGGAGCATAGCCCACATCCGTGTACTCCGGAGAAAAGTAGTACCAGACGAAACCTACAGTCGCCACGCCTCCGACAAGCGCTCCAACCAGGGAAAGGATGGGTAACGCGTTAGCTCGCCTGGGAAAAAGCTGAGGCATGCGAATGGATGTAAACTGTGTGAATCGGGAATTTCCCGAAGCTATGTACGGGCCCGGCAGCGTATAAGGTAATGCTTATATTGAACCGGCAAGGCGTTTTGCGATTGAATTTAGGATAAATTGCGCACGAAACGCTGTGCCAAACCGCGCACCCGCCTCTCCATTCTATGGATGTATCGCATTCTCCTGCTGCGACGGTTGATCGCCGCACGGACGTAATCGACCTTTCGGTCGTCATCGTCAACTACAATGTGCGGGAATTCCTCGAACAGGCGCTCCGCTCTGTGTTCCGTGCACAGGCCGACCTGAACATGGAAGTGTTCGTGGTCGATAACAACTCTGTGGACGGCAGCCCGGCGATGGTGCACACACACTTCCCCGAAGTGCATCTGATCGCCAATCCGGATAATGCAGGCTTCAGCGCCGCCAACAACCAGGCGATCCGCAAGGCGCGCGGACGCTATGTGCTGGTGCTGAACCCGGACACGATCGTACAGGAAAACACGCTCGTTACGCTTGTCCGCTTCCTTGACGAGCACCCGGACGCCGGGGCCGCGGGATGCAAAATCCTGCATCCGGACGGGACGTTCGCGCTCGAAAGCCGACGCGCATTCCCCACGCCCCGGGTAGCCTTTTTCCGCATGATCGGCTTGGCGGCGCTCTTTCCGCGCAGCGCGGTGTTCGGGCGCTACAATATGACCCACCTGCCGGAAAACGAGACGGCCGAGGTAGATGCGCTGAGTGGATCGTGCATGATGCTCCGGCGGGCTGCGCTCGCCGAAGCGGGCCTCTTCGACGAAGAGTTCTTCATGTACGGGGAAGATATCGACTTGTGCTACCGCATCCAGCAGGCCCGCTGGAAAATCTACTATACTCCGGAAACGGAAATCATCCATTACAAAGGGCAGAGCACCCGAAAAGGCGAGTTGCGCTACGTGCGCCTTTTCTACGGAGCCATGCTCCGGTTTACGGAAAAGCATTTCGAGAGTCGATACTCGAAACTGCTGGCCCTGCTGCTTCGATGCGGGATCCTGCTGCGGGCCGGAATGTCCGTGGCGGCGAAATTCGGCCGTATCGCCGCCTGGCCCCTCCTGGATTTTTGTATGGTATATGCTTCCGCAGGCATTCTGGCGACAACCTATGCCTCCATGCTCGGCACCCGCGTGGCGCCCGTGTTCTTTACCGTCGTGGCGCCAGTCTACGGCCTTGGCTCCGTAACGGGTATCGCCGCTCTGGGGGGATACCGCCGGAAAAATTCTTTCCGTTCCGTTCCGGTGGGCATACTTGCGGGCCTCCTTCTCGTGGCTGCACTATCCTTTTTCGTAAAAACGATTGCCTTTTCACGGCTTGTCGTACTACTGACCCTGCCCGTGGCCGTCCTCGTGTGCTGGACCGCAAGATGGATCCGCATGCGCCGGGACGCCGAACCGATGCACGACCGGCACGCCGTGCTCGTAGGACCCCGGGACGAGGCCATACGGCTGCACAACATGCTTGCCCGGCACCCGAGGCCCCCGTTTTCCCTGAAAGGATTCATTACGCCGGACGATGCAATGCCTGTTCGCAACGGGAGCGATTCCGACACAACGCTTGTTCGCGGCCTTGACGAAGAAACGTCTGGAGACGACCCCGGCGATTCCGTAGAAAACACGAATCCGACATGGCTTGGCCGGACCGGGCAACTGCGCGACATGGTCCGCCTCGGGATGATCCACGATGTCGTTTTTGCTTCCGGCGCGCTCTCAAACCGGTCTATCTTCCGGTATATCCGGGAACTGCATGACCTGAACGTACACATCCGGATCCTTGCCGATGGGCGGGACCATGTGATCGGCAGAGCATCGGTAGACGATCTTTCGATGGTCAATCTCGTAGAAACGGAGGATGCATTCGTCTACGCGCACCGGTCGGCGGGCCGACGTCTGCTCGAAAAAGGCATTGCCGCGGTCGGCCTTGCCATACATCCTTTGCTGGCGGCAACCGCCCGCCTCGCCGGCAAGAACTCGCTTCCGGCGCGCCTTGCAAGTAAAACGAAAAAATTTCCCGATATTCTTCTCGGACGACGCGCCCTGGTAGGCTACGACGAGACCACGGATTACCGCCCGCCTCCGGAATGGAACCTCCGGCCCGGCGTTTTCGCCGTGGTGGATGTCGTCAATCTTCCCCGGGACGCTGTGGACGAGCTTGATTCCGCCCACTGGTTCTATGTCAGAAACCGGACCTTTTCCCTCGACTGGGATATTATCGTCCGGTCCCTCAAGGACGTTGCCGGGATTCACGAACGCATCGGCTCATGACGCCATCTCCTCAATATCTTCTGGATTTCGAAAAACCCCTCGTGGAACTCGAGCAGAAGCTCGACGAAATGAGAGCATTCGACACGGAAGACGCGAAGATCGACCTGTCCCGGGAAATCGCCGCGCTGGAGACCCGTGTGGACGAACTGCGTACTTCCATTTACCGGAATCTGACGCGGTGGCAGCGCGTACAGATCGCGCGCCATCCCATGAGGCCGTACACGCTCGACTACATCGAGGCCATGACGGAAGACTTCGTGGAGCTGCACGGCGACCGCCTGTATGGAGACGACCCCGCGATCGTGGGTGGGTTTGCAAAGTTCCGCGGCGCCGAATACGGAGGCGTCGACCGCTCCGTCATGATCCTGGGACACCAGAAAGGGCGCGATATGAAAAGCCGGAAGCACCGGCGCTTCGGGATGCCGAACCCCGAAGGATACCGCAAGGCGCTGCGGCTCGTACGGCTCGCCGCCAAATTCAACCGGCCGGTCATCACGCTGCTCGACACTCCCGGTGCATATCCCGGACTGGAAGCGGAAGAACGTTGTCAGGCTGAAGCCATCGCCAAAAATCTGTTCGAGATGGCCCGTCTGCCCGTACCCATCGTGGTCGTCATTATCGGCGAAGGGGCATCGGGTGGAGCGCTCGGCATCGGCATCGGCGACCGCATCCTGATGCTCGAAAATTCCTGGTATTCCGTGATCTCTCCCGAGAGTTGCTCACAGATTCTGTGGCGGTCGTGGGATTACAAGGAAGACGCAGCGCAATCCCTGAAACTTACCGCCCCCGACCTGATCGAGTTTGGTATCATCGACCGGATCGTCAAGGAACCCGAGGGAGGAGCGCACCGGAACCCGGCCGACACCATTCGCAGTGTGGGCGCGGCGATCGAGGAAACGCTCACGGAAATCGGAGGAACGCCTCCGGAAGAGCTTGTCCGGAAACGCATCGAGAAATTCGAGCATATGGGAAGCGTGCAGGCTGACCCATAACCGCAATCCGTCTGGTACGCCACCCGCAATGAACGATTTACCCGACTATATCTCCGAGGAGGCGTTGCGGAGATTTGTCAAGGACGCGCTGGCGGAGGATGTGGGTTCCGGAGACATCACGACAGAAGCCGTCGTCGACGAGACCGTACTGGCCGAGGGGCAATGCCTCGCCAGGGAAGATGGCATCCTGGCGGGCCTGGCGATGGCCGAATATGTTTTCTCCACGGTGGATGAGTGCATCCGGTGCTCCTGGAAATGCGAAGACGGAGAGGCCATTCGCGCCGGCGCACCGTTCGGAACAGCCCATGGACCGGCACAAGGTCTGCTCGTTGCCGAGCGCCTCGTCCTGAACCTCATGCAGCGCATGAGCGGCATCGCAACCCTTACGCACCGTTTCGTGGATGCCGTCAAGGAGTTTCCGGTACAGATTATGGACACGCGCAAGACCGCACCCGGTCTGCGCCTGCTCGACAAGTGGGCCGTCCGGTTGGGCGGCGGGACAAACCACCGCCTTGGTCTCCACGACATGTTCCTCATCAAGGAAAACCACATTGCCGCCGCGGGAGGCGTGGCGCAAGCGCTTCGAGCGGCGGACCGCCACCGCCGGGAACAGGGATTGCCCGCCCTCATCGAGGTCGAAACGCGTACGCTGGACGAGGTGCGCGAGGTGCTCCGCGCCGGATGCGCGGACCGCATTCTGCTGGATAACATGGTAGACTTGTCCGGCGACGGGTCCGGCGGCAACCGGATAGACGTATCCCGACTCCGCGAAGCCACAACCCTCATCGACGGACGCATCCCGACCGAAGCATCCGGCAACGTAACCCTCGACACGGTCCGGGCCATCGCCGAAACCGGCGTACAGTACATTTCCTGCGGCGCCCTGACGCATTCCGTCAAGGCGCTGGATATTTCCCTGCAACTGCGCATGGTGTAGAAGGGAATCCCCCCGCCTGTTGCGCCGGACAGACCGTGCCCTCATTTGTAATACATTGTCATGCTATTGTAACTACATTGTAACACACCGTATGGACCAGCCCGCAAACACGTTGGCCCAAAACGCGCCCGTCCGATACGGCGGCATCGAGGCCGGAGGCACCAAGTTCGTGTGCGCGATCGGCGACGCCTCGCTTTCGCTGCTTGAGCGCATCGAATTTCCCACCACCACGCCTGGTGAAACGCTCGGCCGGGCCATCGACTTCTTCCGGTCCCGGGCGGAAAACGGCGCGCTGGCTGCGCTGGGCATCGGATCGTTCGGACCCGTAGACCCCCGCCCCGACTCTCCTGCCTGGGGGTATATCACCACCACACCCAAAAAGGGTTGGCAACATACCGATTTTGCAGGCAGCCTCGGCCGGGCCATCGACGTACCTGTCGGCTTCGATACGGACACGAACGCCGCCGCGCTCGGCGAGGGTACACTTGGCGCTGCGAAAGGACTGCATACATTCGTATACCTGACGATCGGCACAGGGGTAGGCGGCGGCGCCCTGGTCGGCGGCACACGAATACACGGCCTGCTGCATCCGGAGATGGGGCACATGAAGCTGCCGCGCGCCGAAGGCGACGACTTCGAAGGGGTGTGCCCTTTCCATGGAGATTGCCTTGAAGGCATGGCGTCCGGCCCCGCGCTGCACGCCCGCGCAGGCGGGCCGCCGGACCGTTTGCCCCCCGACCACGAAATATGGACCCATATAGTCCACTATCTCTCCGCTGCACTGGTGAACATCACATGCGTGCTTTCCCCGCAGCGCATTATCCTGGGCGGGGGCGTCATGCACCAGCGCCACCTGTTTCCGCGCATCCGCCGGCGCGTACAACACCTGCTGGCCGACTATCTGCAAAGCCCGGAAATCGTCAGTCATCCGGAAACCTTCATCGTGCCCCCGGGACTGGGAAACGACGCCGGCGTGGTCGGCGCGCTGGCGCTGGCCCGCCACGCCGCCGGACAGGATATTGGTCGTATATAGGAAGCCTCTGATTAAATCCGCAATGGGCGAGGACCTTGGGACGCGCCTTCTCTCAAAACATATAACGTGCGGTTGGCCGCGAGTTTGCAGGATATTCCGGGCCCTATGTTTTGTTCGAATGCGCGTCCCAAGGTCCCAATCATTGCTTAAGCAGCCTCTGAACTTTGTCGATTTAATCAGAGGTTCCATAGAAACATTCCGCCGGAAGAAAGATTTGACGAAGGAGAACGAACCGGCGACGAGCCGTACCTGCTCGCTTCACCCCGCCCTTCCGAACTTGTCAGGACCGCCTTGCATGAAATAGCGCTACGGCAAAAGCATCTACAAACGTAACGACGCAGCGTCTCTATGTTACAAGAGCAAAGCCGGCTCTTTCAGCGCATCCTGTTCGCCACCGATCTCGCTCTGATCGTCATCGGGTGGATTCTCGCCTGGTTTATCCGCTTCGAGGTCCTCGCCTGGATAGGGTTTATCCCTCCACCCGAGTGGCTTCCCCTTTCCCGGTACCTCAGCTTTCTTCCGTGGGTGCTCATCGTTTCCACGGCGGTGTTCTGGTTTTCCGGCCTGTACGCCCCCGACCGCCTGCAGCGCATGACGCACCTCACGCTCAGCGTGGCCAAAGCGGTGGTCATGGGCCTGGTCGTGGTTACTGCTTCGCTGTCCTTCTACCGCGAGCTGTATTTCTCGCGCCTCCACATGATGCTCTTCGGAGCCATTACCCCGATGCTGATGGTGCTCGCCCGCGTCACCATGTATATGCTGCTCCGGCGCGCCCGCAAGAAAGGGATGTACCTGCGCCGCGTCCTCATTCTGGGGGCGGGAGTCGCCGGACGCAAACTGGAAGAAGCATTGCGGCAATACCCCTGGATCGGTTTCGAGATCGCAGGCTTTCTCGACGACCATAAAAAGGATCAGCAAGACGTATTGGGGGACATCTCGGAGGCCGTGGCCGTCGTGGACCGTTTCCAACAAGAAGGCCGCCCCATTAACTACGTCTATATTGCCCTTCCGCTCACGGTCTTGCACCGGATCCAGCCCCTTGTGGACGAACTGTCCACCCGGCTGGCGCATGTCTGCCTCGTTCCGGATCTGTTCCACTTCGATATCGTGAACAGCCGGGTCACCAGCGTGGAAGGCCTGCCCATCATCCACCTGATCGACGAAGCCCCTCTGGAGTTCGCCCGTATCACGAAACGCATCGTGGACGTGGTTTTCGCTTCGGTCCTGCTCGTTCTCCTGTCCCCGCTCCTGCTATTACTTGCCATCGGGGTAAAGTTCTCTTCGCCCGGACCTGTGTTTTACAGACAGAACCGGATGGGGCTGAACGGACGCACATTCGACATGCTGAAGTTCCGGTCCATGCCCGTGGACGCCGAGGCCGCCACCGGCGCCGTATGGGCGCAGGCAGGCGAAAAAAGAGCGACGCCGTTCGGTGCGCTCATGCGGCGCACTTCTCTCGACGAACTGCCGCAGTTCATCAATGTGCTCAAGGGAGACATGTCGGTCGTGGGGCCGCGGCCCGAGCGACCGGTATTCATCGAGCAGTTCCGGGAGCGTGTGCCCCGCTACATGCTGCGCCACAAGATGAAGGCAGGTATCACCGGATGGGCGCAGGTCAATGGCTGGCGGGGCGATACGTCCATTGAAAAACGCATCGAGTGCGACCTGTACTACATCCGAAACTGGTCCCTCCGCCTGGACATCAAGATCATGATCATGACCCTCTGGTCCGGATTCGTGAACAAGAATGCGTATTGAGGGGGACAAAGATCAGGGTTTCTCATAAGAACCCCTACCCCTCCCTTACCGCCATACACTCGCTCGCGACTTCCCACTCGGCATACGCCTGCTCCAGGTCTTCTTTCATCCGGTCATATTCGGTGCGCAGCGTACGGATAAGCGCGCCGTTCTTATAGGTATCCGGCTCAGCCATCTGGTCCTGTATCTCCTGAAAGGCTCGTTCTTTTTCGGCGATGTCGCGTTCCAGGCGTTCGCAATACGCGCGCAACTGATGGGTCGTCATCACCTCGGGATCGACCGCATCCCCCTTTTTCATGGCCCGGTGCAAACGGTTGCGTTCCTCGGCTTCCCGGCGCTTCTGCTCCTTCGAGCGCGGCCCGCCGGAACCCTTTCCGGCCGTTTCGGATCGACGCTTGCGGGGCGCCTTTCGACCCGACCCGTTCGATGCCTGCTCCTCCAGCCCGGAACCAGCCGCGCCGAACTCCATGCGCTCCCTGTTTTCGGAATAATTCCCGATAAACGTACGTACTCGTCCTCCTCTGGCGTACCAGACACGGTTGACCACCTGATCGAGGAAATGCCGGTCGTGGCTGATGACGACGAAGGCGCCCGCGTACTGGCGCAACGCTTCGATGAGCACCGGGATCGACAACGTATCGAGGTGGTTGGTCGGCTCGTCGAGGATCAGAAAATTCGAAGGGTGAAGCAACGTGCGCGCCAGCGCAACGCGGCTCTTTTCCCCGCCGGACAGCACGCGGATGCGCTTGAACACATCGTCGCCGGTAAAAAGAAAGGCGCCCAGCACGGAGCGGAGTTCCCCATCGGTTTTATCCCCGGCTGCATGGCGCAGAGATGCGAGCACCGTGTCCGCAGGCTCCAGCATATCGGCCTGATGCTGCGCAAAAAAGGCGTGCTCCACGCGGTAACCCGGAGCGCGTTCGCCCTCGAACGGCTCGGTCCCGTCGAGGATGCGGGCCAGCGTGGACTTGCCCGCCCCGTTTTTCCCAATCAGCGCGATCTTGTCCCCGCGTTCGACCGTGAGCGGCCCGGCGTCCCTGAAAACGCGGATGTCGCCGTCGTCGGTATGGTAGGTTTTGGAAAATGTACCCAGTTCGAGAACAACCCGCCCGGACCTTGGAGGCTCCGGAAAACGGATGCGTACGGCCGCTTCTTCCGACGGAGCAGGAGGAATGCGCTCCAGACGTTCGAGCATTTTCACGCGGCTCTGCACCTGCTTCGCCTTGGACGCCTTGTACCGGAATCGTTCGATGAACCGTTCGGTGGCGGCGATTTCCCGTTGCTGGTTCTCGTGAGCAGCTTGTTGCAGGGCGCGCCGCTGGATGCGTTCCTGAAGGTAAAAACTGTAGTTCCCGGCGTAGGAATGGATGCGCCCGTGCGTAAGTTCGGCAATGGAGGTTACCATCCGATCCAGGAAATAGCGGTCGTGGGAGACAATGACCACGGTCCCCTCGTAACTTTTCAGGTGATTCTCCAGCCAGTCGATGCTTTCGATGTCGAGGTGGTTGGTCGGCTCGTCGAGAAGCAGGTAGTCCGGCTGCCGGAGCAGCAGTCGGGCCAGCATGGCCCGCATGCGCCATCCGCCGGAGAAGGACTTTACGGGGCGTTCCAAATCGTCGGCGGCAAACCCGAGACCGGCAAGAACGACTTCCGCCCGCGGGCGGGCCAGATGCGCCTCGTGCATAGCCAGCGCCGCATGGACGCGGTCCAGCGCGTGAAGTTTATCGGCGTAATCCGCGGCCTCTTGTTCGTGCAATGCATCCAGTTCAGCGACAAGCCGCGCCTCCTCGACCTGAAGCTCCCGAAGGTTCGCAAACCCCTTCAGCGCCTCGTCGAGGATGGACGCCTCGGAATCGAGGGTCTGCACATCCTGTTCAAGATATCCGATAGATGTGCTCGCGCCAATGGCAAGCCGCCCTTCGTCCGGCTCGATATGCCCCTCGATGAGCCGGAGCATCGTGGTCTTTCCCGCCCCGTTCTTCCCGATCAGGCCGATCCGCTCTCCGGGAGGAATGCCCCACGACAACCGGTCAAAAAGCACCTGATCGCCGAAGCGGAGCGATATGTCGTGGAGCTGGATCATGGGGCATAGAAGCTCTTCATAATAAGAAAAACGACCGGGTTGGCGCCGGTGTGCGCCACTCTATTAGCATAAAGAGAGCAGATTTTAACGATTGAAAGTGAAGTTTTCAAAAACTCCTAAAAATGTAATTGTAGTGGATTTATTGCGAAATAATCCTTGATATTGTGCGCGGAAAACAAGTAAAAACCGGATGTACAACGATATGCAGTCGAAATGTTTAAACCGTCTTATTT